>NZ_SLUN01000004.1:217787-236856 GCF_004340685.1 Hydrogenispora ethanolica
AGTGAGCATGCGCAGTAACTGAGTGAGCATGCGCAGTAACTGAGTGAGCATGCGCAGTAACTGAGTGAGCATGCGCAGTAACTGAGTGAGCATGCACAGTAACTGAGCGAGCATGCGCGGTGAGTGAGCGAGCATCTTGAATGATTCCGGATGGATCTTTGGGAGCAAAAGGAACATGCGTACTCACCGGGGGATATTTTCCGGGATGAAATCGGAGCCGGGGAAGGATTCCGGTTCCGCCAAAGGCTTTGCTTTTGTTTTATCCGGGATTGTTTTATAAAAATTTACATCTAAAAGCCATGTGATAAAGTCCTCAAATTCGAAAATCACTCTTTCAAAGGATTAAAAATCGACTTTATCACTTGCTTTTCTGAGCTTTTGTGTTCACCCTGGCCTTCGGCCGGGGTTTATCACAACGCTTCTAAAAGCCATGTGATAAAGTCTCTTTTTAGTTCGACTCGACTTGTCAACAGATTTAAAGCGACTTTATCACTTGCTTCTCTGAGCTTTTGTGAACGCCCCGACCTTCGGACGGGGTTTATCACAACGCTTCTAAAGATTGTCCAATATCTGCTAAAGAATGTCACTAACTCTTTTCATGGCATTCTTCTATAATAAAGGTAACAAATTTTTAATCATATTGTCACATTGCCGCGGGGAAGGAGGTTTGCTTTAAAAACGCTGGGATAAAGCATTTGCGAAAGCGTAAGCGGCTTTGTTCGCCAAAAGTGCGGTGAGGCGTTCGCGCTTTTCACTTCAAACCCGTCAACGCTTTCGCAAAATGCTGTTAAGTTACTTCGCGGGCTTTTTCACTTGCTTCGAAAGAATCGTTGTGACCCTTCCGGTTTGCCGGTTTATCACAGTCTTTTAACCAATCGCCGATACAGCATTTTGATAAAGCGTAAACGGCTTTCGCAAAATGCTGTAATGAGTTCAGCTTACCGAGAGAATTGCATAATTTATCTTTTGTCCACAACATATTGATAGGTATATCCGGGCTTTGCACCATATATTTGTGGTCGCAGGGTCGTTAAGGTAATTATGCAATCCTCTGTCCCCCCTGTCTACACAAAAAGCTACTGAACACCCCGATGATTCAAACCGGGGAAATTTCTGGAAAGAGAAGGGAGTCTTTGAAGAAGATGTTCAAAAAGATGGTATGGAGCTTGACTTTGATCTTGGCGCTGGGGATGGCGATCATCCCGGCCTTTGCGGCGCCGGTGACGATCCAGTATGCGTTTTGGGGCAATCCGACCGCCATCGGGGTGGAGAAAGATATCATCGATGAGTTTGAAAAGACGCATCCCAATATCAAAGTGACTCCGGTGGCGATCGCCTATAACGATTACCACCAAAAAATACTGACCTTAATGGCGGGCGGTCAGGCGCCGGATGTCATGCGGATCGACTCGTACTTTTTCTCCGATTTCATGCGTTCCAAGGCCTTAAAGGACATTACCAAGTTTATCAAACGGGATAAGGTCAATCTGGACGCCTATTATCCAAGCGGCTTGATCGACAGTATGTACAAGGGCCGTTACTATGGCCTGCCCTGGGGAACCGCGCCGATTTTCATGGTCTTGAACAACAAGATGTTTCAAGACGCCGGTTTAGCGATGCCCTCTTTTGATTGGACTTGGGATGAATTCGTCAAGTATTGCAAAGCGTTATCCAAAGACCAAGGCGCGGGTCGGCAATACGGTTTTGGCGATGGGTTTGGCGCGGGGGGAGGAAGCTTCTCTTCCATTTTGCCGTTCGTCTGGATCAACGGCGGCGATCTTTTTGATAAATCCCGCACCAAATTTACTTTGGATCAACCGGCAAGCACCAAGCAGATCCAGGCGGTGGCCGATCTGATCAAACAAGGCGTATTCGCCGAGCCTTCCCAACTCACCTCGGCGGAAGTGGTCAATCGTTGGCAGGTGAATAACAAGATCGCGATGCGGCTTGGTTCCGCGCTCGAATTGTTGTCGCTGCAGCAGTTTGATAATTTCGCCTTCTCCATTTATCCATTCCCCAGCAAAGGCAAATACACCAAAACCACCATTGTCAAATCCAACACCGTCGGTATCAGTTCTTCTTCCAAAAACGTTGACGCGGCATGGGAATTCCTGAAATTCCTGCGGGCGCCCGGCCAATCCGGCGAGACATTATACATGAAGGCCAAGCGGGTGCCGCCGTCGGTCGATGATCCCGAATTATGGAAGTTATATGCCGACCCGAATAAATACCCGAAAAACATCGCCGAATCCGCCAAAGCCATCGCCGGTGTGAAACACTCGCATACCTTGCCGTTGCGTCCCGGATGGATGGAGGTTCAAGGAGCATTAGTCCCGGAGTTCCAGAAGGTGTTTAGCGGGCAAATCACAGCGCAAGCCGCCATGAAAGGGATCGCGCCGCGGATTAAAGAGATTTTAAACCGTACCGCGAAATAAAAATGACCCTTGTAACAAAGTTCGTTTGATCCGGCAGCCCTGATGAAGAGGAAACGGGGACGGTAAAGGAGGGGGAAATGCACCCCTCCTTTCATAATAATATGGGGAAGGCGATGGGTTGTCAGCTTTGCAGCGTCCCGTGATGCATTGGGCGAATCGCTTGCGCGGATGCTTTTGGAGTATTCCAAGCGGGCGACAAGCAGTTTGTTGCCGTTTTGTTCCGGGAATGTTGACAAAAACTGGCCTCTAAAGATTGTCCAATGGATGCTAAAGAATATTCTAACTACTGTCGGACAATTCTTTTATAATAAAAATAACCGAATTGTAACGGCGTTTTTATTTTTGCATAAGAAGGAGGGTGCTTTTCATCAATCCCACGATTCAGCGGATATAGCATTTTGAAACGGCTTTGTTCGCGCTTTGCGCTCCAAACCCGTCAACGCTTCGCGAAATGCTGTATAGACTCCAAACCATTATTCGGACATTTGATTGTAACGGAGGTTAAGTGATGAAATCGAAAACGCCCGCCGCTCAGGAGGCCATGGCCGGCTACCTGTTTTTGACTCCGAATTTGATCGGCTTTTTAGTATTCTTCGTTTTTCCGGTCCTCGGTTCCTTGTGGGTCAGTTTTAACGATTGGAATCTGTTGACGCCGCCGGCTTTTATCGGCGCAAAAAATTATCAAACGCTGCTGACGGATAATCTTTTCTGGCAGACGCTATGGAATACGTTTTACTTCTCGGTTTGCAGCGTGCCGTTGAGCATTGGGTTGTCATTAGTGTTGGCCATTTTTTTGAATCAGAAAATTCACGGGATCAATTTTTTCCGGGCCGCTTTCTTTTTGCCCACGATCTGTTCGGTGGTTTCCATCGCCTTGATCTGGCAATGGCTGTTCGATTTCCAAACCGGTCTGATCAATCACGTATTGAGCTTCATTAAATTAGGCCCTTTTCCCTGGATTAATTCACCGGCGTGGGCGATGCCCAGCGTCATCATGGTGGCGGTCTGGCGGAATATCGGACTGAACATGGTAATCTTCCTGGCCGGACTGCAGGGCGTCCCGGCGGAGATGTACGAAGCCGCCAAGATCGACGGGGCGAACGCCTGGAAGATGTTTTGGAACGTGACTTGGCCGATGGTCTCGCCGACCACTTTCTTTGTCACGGTAACCTCGATGATCAATTCCTTTCAGGTGTTTGACGTTACGACGGTGATGACCAACGGCGGACCGGCGAACGCCACCAATACCTTGGTAATGCTCATCTATCAGCATGCCTTCCAGTTCTTCCGGATGGGGTATGCCTCGGGGATCGCTTATATTCTTTTCGGAATCGTCCTGATTTTGACCATCGTGCAAACGGTCTCATCCAAAAGATGGGTTCATTATTAATCAATCATCATTAACCTGAGTGAGGTGCTGACACCGTGGCAGTTAAAACAGTAACTCCCGCCGGATACGATGCGAGACAGCAATTGGCCCGATTGAGAAAGATCATCGCCTATCTTGTATTGGGAATCGGTTCGATGATCATGATCCTGCCGTTCATTTGGGCGGTAGGAGCTTCATTGAAGACCTATAGCGAAATTTTCACGAATCCCTACAGCTTATTTCCCAAGCGTTGGATGTTCGGCAATTATCTCCAAGTTTTTAAAGTAGTGCCGTTTCACCTTTATTTTTTGAATACCCTGAAAATCACCTTCTTTTCGGTATTGGGAACGCTCATAACTTGTGCGGTGGCGGCGTACTCTTTTGCGCGGCTCCGCTTCCCGGGACGGGAGCAAATTTTCATGGCGTATTTGGCGACCTTGATGGTGCCCCGCCAGGTAACCTTGATTCCCACTTTTATCTTAATGAAATGGCTGGGGTTGCTCGACAACCATCTGTCGTTAATCTTGCCGGGCATGTTCAGCGCCTATGGAACGTTTTTATTGCGGCAGTTCTTTCTGACCATTCCCCATGAGCTGGAAGAGGCGGCGATCATCGACGGCTGCGGGTTTTTCCGCCGGTTCAGCCTGATTATCATCCCCTTGGCCAAACCGGCCCTGGCGACGCTGGCGATTTTCACCATGATGAACCAATGGAATGATTTTCTGTACCCGATGGTTTTTCTCAACTCGGAGCAAAACCGCACCTTAACGTTGGGGCTTTCAATCTTCCGCGGTGATGTGGATGTCCAATGGAACCTGCTGATGACCGCGGCCACGCTTTCGCTGGTGCCCGTGGTGGCGGCGTTTCTCTCCGCCCAACGCTTCTTTGTGGAAGGAATCGCCATGACCGGACTGAAAGGATAAAAAACGACAAGGAGAGGATAGTCATGATTCGAGTAGCGGTGATTGGTTGCGGTAATATATCCAGCCAGCACATCGAGGCCTATCTGGCGTTCCCGGAACGGTGCAAAATTGTGGCGCTAGTGGATATTTATCCGGAAAAGGCCCAAAAAAGAGCGGAGGAGTTTGTGCCGGACGCGGAGATCTTCGATGCCCACGAGGCGCTGCTGGGCCGGGACGATATTGACCTGGTCAGCGTCTGTACTCCGCCTTACACCCATAAGGAGATTACGGTTAATTTCTTAAAAGCCGGCAAAAACGTCATTCTCGAAAAGCCGATGGCAGCCTCGCTCGAGGAATGTGATGAGATCATCAAAGCGCAGCAGGAGAGCAAACAGACCTTATCGGTGATTGCCCAAAACCGGTTCCGGACCCCGATCATGAAGCTCAAGAAAACGTTGGATTCCGGCCTGATTGGCGACGTGGTCCATGCGCAGGTGGATTCGTTCTGGTGGCGCGGTCATTGTTATTACGATTTATGGTGGCGGGGCACCTGGGAGAAGGAAGGCGGCGGCTGTACCCTCAACCACGCCGTGCATCATATCGATATGCTCAGCTGGATGATGGGATTGCCCCAGGAGATCACGGCGGTGCTCGGCAACACCTCGCATGACAACGCCGAGGTGGAGGACCTGTCGGTGGCGATCCTGAAGTACGCGGGCGGGGCCTTGGGCCAGATCACCAGTTCCGTGGTTCATCACGGCGAGAAGCAGCAGCTGATCTTCCAGGGCAAGAAAGCCCGGATCTCCGCTCCTTGGGAATTGTATGCCTCCCGTTCCAAGAGCAACGGTTTCCCCGAAGAGGATAAAGAGGTCGAAGCGGAGATTCAAGCGTATTACGATAGTCTGCCCGAGGTTCCCTACACCGCCCATACGGGACAGATCGAAAATGTGCTGACCGCGCTGGAGAATAAGACCGAACCCATGATCCAAGGCAAAGACGGCAAGGCTACCTTGGAGATCATCACCGCCATCTATAAGGCGGGCAGCACCGGCCAGCCCGTAAAACTGCCGCTGGCTAAAGACGACCCGTTCTACACGACTACGGGAATTCTGGCCCATGCAGTCCACTTTTATGAGAAGAAAACGTCCATTGAGAATTTTGCCGACGAGAAAATTTCGGTTGGCAGCGATTATAAGAAATGATTGGGAGGTAAGGCGTGATGCCGAATGCAGATGGAATGAATTATGCTCCAAAGGGAAAGCCGCAACCCGTTTGTGAGCGCGGGGAATTTGTCTTTGCCGCCATGGCCCTGGACCATGGGCATATCTATGGGATGTGCAACGGCTTGACCGAGGCGGGAGCCGTTTTAAAATACGTTTATGACCCCGATCCCGCCAAAGTAGAGAAGTTTTGTAAGGCTTTTCCCGGCGTCAAGGTGGCCGCGAGCGAAGCGGAGATTCTCGAAGACAAGTCGGTCCGGATGGTGGCCGGCGCGGCAGTGACTTCCAAGCGGTGCGCCCTGGGCATGAAAGTCATGGACCACGGCAAGGATTATTTTACCGATAAGGCGCCCTTTACCACCCTGGAACAACTGGAGCAGGCCAGAGCCAAAGCCCGGCAGACCGGATTGAAATATGCCGTCTATTACAGTGAGCGGCTTCATGTGGAGAGCGCCGTGTATGCCGGCCAGTTGATCCGGGATGGCGCCATCGGGCGGGTGGTCCAGGTCATCGGCCTGGGGCCGCACCGCCTGAACGCCCCCTCGCGGCCGCAATGGTTTTTTGAGCGGGAGAAGTATGGCGGAATCCTCTGCGATATCGGGAGCCATCAGATCGAACAGTACCTGTTCTTCGCCGGCGTCAAGGAGGCGACGGTGGTCCGGAGCCAGGTGGCCAATCATGGGCATCCGGAATACCCGGAGCTTGAGGATTTCGGCGAGGCGCTGCTGGTGGGGGATAACGGCACCACCAACTACTTCCGGGTGGACTGGTTCACGCCCGATGGCCTGAGTACCTGGGGTGACGGCCGAACGGTGATCCTCGGCACCAAGGGTTACATCGAGTTGCGGAAATACGCGGACATCGCCCGAGACACTCAAGGGGACCATGTTTACCTGGTCGACCAGCAGAAAGAGTATCATTTCCCGGTCCATGGCCAAGTCGGCTACCCGTTCTTCGGCGAATTGATCCTCGATTGTCTGAACCGGACCGAGAGCGCCATGACCCAGGAGCATGCCTTCAAAGCCGCCGAACTGTGTTTGCAAGCGCAAAAGCAGGCAGTGGTGATTTGCCCCCAAAGCATAGCATGAGATGGCCACGGACCGGAACGGGGCTAGCCCCGTTCCGATCCGGGCGTTCCTAGGAGAGAGAAAAATACTCTAAGTTGAACCCCGGCCGATCGACGATCGGCCGGGGTTTTTTAAAAGCCATGTGATAAAGTCCTCAAATTCGGAAATCATCCTTTCAATGAACTAAAAACGACTTTATCACTTTCTTTTCTGAGCTTTTGTGTTCACCCTGGCCTTCGGACCAATGTCATCAAGCTATCGTCGAAAAATTTGGCTGACGAAATGGAACGCCGACCGGGCGATAAATCACCCGGCTACAAGGCGAAAGGACCTTGAAAGGCCCTAAAAAACGGGATGAAATATTCTGCTGAAAATTAGCCACGGAAGGGGCTGCGCGGAATACCATCCCTAGCCGCTTGCCTTTGAGCCGTCCTGGCTCGGACTTACGTCTTGTAGCCGGGGCATTCATGTCCCGGTTGGCCCGCATATTGTCTACAGTGTAGGCACCGTTGAAACTAAATTCCAAGATATGTAAATGGCTTGATGACATTGGCCTTCGGACAGGGTTAATCACAACGCTTTTCATGGGAGTACGAAAGACTTAGCGCCGGGCGGAAAGTTATGGTAGAATAATTGCAAACAAGTTGCGCGCGGCGTAACATCCCGGTCCGGCGGACCGGGTTTCTCAAAGGAGCGGCCCATGAAGCGATTGGAGCCCAATATTTTTGGTCCCGGCGCGGCGGCGCGGGTCCGCCTGATCAGCCCGATCATTGCCTTTTTGGGTTGTTGGGTGGCAGGATTGGCCCTGGCCGTGTTCGGCCTGGGGACCGAAAACCGCCTGGTTTTGCTGCTGGTAGGGATGACTCCGGCCGTGCTTTATTTGAGCTTCATCATGTATCTGGACCGTCGGGAACCGGAACCGCTGGAACTCATCGTCAAGCTCATGCTGTTGGGGGCGATCAGCGTTTTGCCGGCCTTAACGTTGGAGCTGGGCCTGGGAAAGCTGCCGTTTTTCGCGGTCCGGAACGGACTGGACAACCTGCGGGTGCTGTTTCTCAAGGTGGCCCCGGTCGAGGAAGCTTGCAAGCTGTTTCCGGCGTTGTTTTATGTCTGGCGGAGCCCCGATTTTAGCGAGGAGAACGACGGCATCGTCTATATCGGCGCCAGCGCTCTCGGCTTCGCCGCGGTGGAGAATATCCTGTTCGTCATGGCGGGCGGCTACAATGTCGGCATCTCCCGCGCTTTTACCGCCTTGCCGCTGCATACTTTCACCGGCGTGATGATGGGTTATTTCGTGGGAACGGCCCGCTTCGGGGAGCCGCGGCGGGTCCCGCGCCAGATTCTGAAAGGTTTCGGCTGGGCCATCCTGGTCCACGGCGCCTACAACGCGGTGGTGTCGCCCGGCTCCACCGCCGAATGGCTGCTTTTGCCGGCCGTCATCGGCCTCTTTCTGGCCGGCGCTTTCTTCTTATGGCACGGCCGGCGTCTATCGCGGCGGCGTTCCCGGGCCGCTCAGCCGGGGAGCGAGGACTGCCGGAACGAACCGCCGTCCGACGGCGGCGGGGCGTACCGTGGCGTCTGGAAGATCATCGCTTCCCGGTTCCTGATCGCCGCCTCGCTGGGACTCTGGGCGGTGCTGGTCGGCCTTTTCCGGGACGGCCGGCTCGCCTTGAAGTTCGACAGCCTGCTGGCCCTGGGGACCCTGGTGACTTTTCTGCCGGTCCTGGTCGGCCTGTTGTTGGAGATCTCGTATTACCACCATCACCATCGCGGCAACTGCCCGGTTGCGGCCGCAACCGGCCCGCCGGAGCGCGACGGAAAAGAAACGGAAGGTTGACCATGGCTTCAGAAAATTACCGGGTGTTGTTGATTAACCCCAGTTCCAACCAGTTCTATGTGCCCACGGCGTCGCTCGGCCTGTCCCGGATCGCCGCGGCGCTGCCGCAGCACGTCGCGGCGCAGGGGATGGATCTGAATGTATTCAAGTGGATCTTCGGCCTGGATGAACCCTCCATCCTGGCCACCATCGAAAACTACCTGCAAAAAGCGGCCCGGTTCCAGGCGCTGCCCGATCTGATCGGGCTCACCGTCTATCAGGAGACGCTGCCCCAGGCGGTGGCCATCGCCCGGCTGGCGCGGCGTTTCGGCGTGAATACCGTGGCCGGGGGGATCTACCCGACCCTCTTTCCCGACCGGATGCCGTTAGATTTCGACTTTCTGATCCGCGGTGCCGGCGAACGGCCCTTCGCCCAACTGGTGGCGTTGTTGGGAGGGGGCGCCTGCGGCTGCGGCGATCCGGCCCATGACCACGGGCATTCGTCCCACCGCCATCACCGCCATGAGGATGAGACCGTGGCCGGCCTGTCGCTGCACCCGGACGGCCGGACCTGGGTTCATACCGGACCGACCGCAGCGCCGCCGGAGATCGAAGGTCCGCTGCCGCGGCGGGCGATCTTTGACGAGTTCAACATGGGCTTTCACTATTATTCGGTGCGCATTCAAAGCTCGCAGGGCTGTCCCTACGCCTGTTCCTTCTGCGCCAATGCGCAGTTCGCGCGGAGGGAGTGGCGGCCCCGGCCGGACGCGGCGGTACTGGCGGAGGTCGAGGCGGCGCTGGGAGATCCGGCGGTCAGCGAGATCTGCTTCTCCGACGATCAGTTTCTGGGTTTCAGCCCCGCCGATTATCAGCGCGCCTACCGGATCCTGCGGGCGGTGGAGGAGATCAGCCGCTGCCGTAACCTCCGGGTCAATCTGCAGGTACGGGCGGATCATTTCGTCAAGGCCCTGGAGTGCCAGCCCGAACTGGCCGGGGTCATCCGCTCTCTGAGCCGTAATTTCATCGATTACGCGGCCAAAGTCAGCCGGAAGATCCACGGCCGGCCGGTGCGGGGATTCTCCCTGGACATCGGGGTCGAATCCTTCCTGGACGAGCGGCTGCGGGAATTCGCCAAAGGCCTGACCGCGGCGGAGAATCGCCTGGCGGTGGCCAAGGCCCGGCAGCTCGAGGTGGATCTGGGGCTGTACATGATCCTGTTCACGCCGGAGGTGACCCTGGAGCAGATCGAGCGGGAGTTCGCCAGCTACCTGGAGGTCTATCTCGACAGCGACATCTTCTCCAAAACGGCCTTTCTCGGCCTTTTCCAGGAACTCGTCCCCTATCAGGGCACGCCGGTACACCGCAGCCTGGCAGAAGCGGGCCGGCTGGTGGCGGCGGGGAACTTTACCGGCTTCCGCTTCGCCGACCTCCGGGCGGCCGCTTTTTACGTCCTCTACCGTTATCAGCTTGATTCCGGAGCGCTTGAGCCGGTTGAGGGCAGGGGGGCGCTGGTCGGAACCATCCGGACACTGCTGTTGCGCAGCCGCAGACTGGGGGAGGCCGAAGCGCTCCGGCCGCTGCTGGCGGGGGTGATCTGCGTGATGACCGACCGCTCCGAGCTGGAACGGGTCTACGGGCAACTGGCGGCCTATGAGGCAGGAACCATTTAACAACGGTTTTGGCTTGAACTTTGCGCGAAAACCGGGTACAATAGAACCAACGCTGGAGAAAGGTTGGTACTCGCCGATATGCGCATCATCTGACCGAGCTGCATAAAGCCAGGTTAGATGCATTCCCGAACAATGGGGAAGGCTTTTTTCGGATTGCCTTTCTGCTATACTATCCTCCTGTTTACGGTGGGCCATGGGAAGTGAATCTTGCCATGGCTTTTTTGCGCCGTTTTTCACGACTCGAAGCATTCATCGCGGTTTGCCGGTCCCTGCGGCTCAGGTTCGTCGCAAGGTTTGGGACGGCCGCGCTTTTTAAAGGCGCGGAAGCCGGCGGGGACGGAATTGGAGGAGGAATTGAACATGGGAAGCATGCGGGTGGAACACCTTTTCAAAGCATACGGGGACCGGACGGTCCTCGACGATATCAGTTTCGAGATCGCCGCGCCGCTCAAGGCGGGCTTGGTCGGGCGCAACGGCGCCGGCAAGACCACCCTCTGCCGGCTGCTGCTGGGGGAGATCCCGGCCGACGGCGGGACGTTGAAGCTCACCGGGAGTGTGGGCTACCTGCCCCAGCAGCCGGCGGATTTCGGCGGCACGCTGGCGCAGTTTTTGGAGCAGGATCCGGCCCCACGGATTCCCCGCGCCAAGCTCCTGCAGCAGGCGGGGCTGGCGGAGCGGTTGTTGCAGTCGGACTTCGCCACGCTGAGCGGCGGCGAGAAGACCCGCGCCGGACTGGCGCGGCTGCTGGCGGGGGAGCCGGAGATCATGCTCCTGGACGAACCCACCAACCACTTGGACCTGCAAGGCATCGAGTGGCTGGCCGAGTGGGTGGGCCGCTTCCCCGGGAACGTCCTGGTCATCTCGCACGACCGCTATTTCCTGGACCGGGTGGCCGGGGCCATCTTCGATCTGGAGGATGGCAAGATCCGCCGCTACAGCGGGAATTATTCCGCCTACGCCGCCCAAAAGCAGCTGGAGCGGGAGCAGGCCGATGAGGCTTATCAAGCGTACCGCCAGGAGAAGCGGCGGTTGGAGGAGGCTTACCGCCGCAAAATGGAGGAAGCCAACCGGATCACCAAGAAACGAGTCCATCGGGACGGAGTGGTGGCAAAAGGTCCTACCGATTTTTACGCCGGGAAGTCCAAAAAGGTGGCCCGCAACGCCAAGGCCATCGAAAAACGTCTGGAGCAGTTGGAACCCAAGGCCAGGCCCAAAGCTGACGTCTCGCTCCAGCTGGAGTTGGACGAGAAAACGGCGGCGCGCTCCCGGATCTTGGCCGAGGGGCGGGGGCTCCGCAAGCAGTATGGAACGCGGGCCATCTTGGACGGGGTCGATCTGTTGCTCCGGCGGGGCGGCCGGGTCGCCCTGACCGGAGCGAACGGCACCGGAAAGACCACCCTGCTGCGGCTGGTGGCGGGGGAGCTCCCGGCCGACGCCGGAGAGCTGCGGCTGGCCCCCAGCGTCCGGCTGGGCGTGATCGATCAGGAATCCAAGCTGCTGCGGGAGGAGAATACCATCCTGGCCGAGGTCGGGGCGGTTCAGCCCGATCGGGTCGCGGTGCGCAATCTCCTGGCCTGCCTGCTCTTCCGGGGCGACGACGTCCACAAGCCCATCGCCGTGCTGAGCCGGGGCGAACGGGTCCGGGTGAGCCTGGCCAAGCTGATCCTCTCCGGCTGCAATCTGTTGCTGCTCGATGAGCCCACCAACCATCTGGACCTCGCCTCCCGCGAGGCGGTGGAGGAGGCGCTGCTGGACTATCCGGGAACGCTGCTCTTCGTCTCGCACGACCGCTATTTCCTGAATAAGCTGGCGACCGAGGTCTGGCAGCTGGGGGAGGGCAAGTTGCGCGTTTTTCCGGGCGGCTTCCGGGAGTACGAGGCGGAACGGAACCGGCCGCGGCCGCTGGATCGTGAGGAACGGCTGCTGCTTGAACACAAGCTGGCGCGGCTGGCCGGGGAGTTGGCCGGCGCGGCCGAAGGGCAGCGCGAGGAATTGGAACGGGAGTATCTGGAGGCCGCCCAGGAGCTGCGGCGGCTGAAAGAGTTTGACAGGCCGTGATCCCGGTCGTTGTCGCCGGCCGTTTCATTATCATGGCAAATGCGGCGCAAACCGCCGCCGATCGTTTGGCTATCGAAAAAAGGATGGCGGCCACCGCCACCGCTCATTGAGTTGCTGAAACATCTGCGGCAGTCCTCGCCCTAGATTATTTTGTTACCGAATGAACGATGGCAGTTATTGCCGCAGTTCATTCGGTTATGCAAACAACTCCGGCGATAACCGCCGGAGTTCATTGTATAATAAAACAAGGACCTTTTGAAACGGAATATGGATGCGCTGGGCAGCTTCCACTTTTCCTCATCCTTTGCGTCTTCGCGCCTCTGCGGGAGATTGGGCTTATTGGTTGATAGCAAAGTGAACCAGGGCACCGCCAGAGATAGCGGCGTGGAATTGTGCAAACTGCGCCCCAATGCGTGACAAAGAGGCTGCCGTTCCGGCAGCTTAAATTTTTAATAAAACGCTAAAACAGCGGCCATCTTCGGCCGAATCGGGGAACCCTAAGAACGAAACATCGCGAAAACTAATTTCTCGGGCAGGAGATGCCAATTCATAGGGCGAATTTAAGTAAAAACACCACAAGGCGGTTTCCAAGACTGAAATGATTGAGCTGAAATTTCCGAATTTGACCCGGGTGAACCCGGATGAACTTTCCCCGGCGGTTTGGGCCTATATCGGGGACGCGGTCTATGAGCTTTTCGTCCGTCACCAGCTGGTGAGCGACGGCACGGCCAAGACGCAGCAGCTGCATAAGAAAGCCATCGCCAGAGTGCGTGCCAGTTACCAGGCTGATCTGGTGCGCCGGCTCGAACCGCTCCTGAGCGAGCGGGAGCAGGAGATCGTGCGGCGGGGCCGGAATGTGAAGAGCGGCCACGTGCCGTCCGGCAGCGATGTGCTCACCTATCGTTACAGCACCGCTTTTGAGGCATTATTGGGATACTTGTATTTGAGCGGCAGCCTCGACCGGCTGGAGGAGATCCTGGAGCTGGTCGGCGCGGCCCACGAAGGAGCGAACGATGTTAAAGGTTAAATTGTTGGCATATACGCCGGAGCCGGACCGGCTGGTGGCCGCGGCGGCGCGGCTTTGTTACTCGCCGGTCGGCGTGGACGAACTGTTGGAGAAGCTGACGCCGGAGCGGATGGAGCGGTTGTTGGGACAGCTCCGCGAGAGCGGGCATGATTCGCCGATCGAGCATGCCAGTTTTTCATTCGGCATCGAGGGGGTCAGCCGGGCGCTCACTCATCAGCTGGTCCGACACAGGATCGCCTCGTTTTCCCAGCAGTCGCAGCGCTATGTGAAGAACGGCGATTTCGAGACCATCGTCCCGCCGTCGGTGGCCCGGGACCCGGGAGCCCAAGCGGCCTTCACCGCGGCGATGGACCAGATCCGGACCGCCTACCGGGAGCTGCTGGCAGCGGGCATCCCGGCCGAAGACGCCCGGTTTGTGCTGCCCAACGCCTGTGAGACCAAGATCATGGTCACCATGAACGCGCGGAGCCTCATCAATTTCCTGGAGATCCGCGCCTGCACCCGGGCCCAGTGGGAGATCCGGGCGCTGGCCCTGGCCATGCGGGACGAATTGCGCCAGGTGGCGCCGTTGCTCTTCCGGCTCGCCGGGCCCTCCTGCGAGACCCGGGGCTATTGTCGGGAAGGAAAGATGGGCTGCGGCCGGGCGCCGGTCCTGGCGGAACTGCTGCGGCGCAAGGAAGTTTAATTAACGTATATCGCGAGGCTCTACAATACATAGATAAAGGAAGAATTCCATGGCTGACCAGATTGAAGGCAGAAATCCGGTGCTGGAGGCGCTCCGGGCCGGACATGAGATTACCAAGATCTATATTCAAAAGAACGAGACCCCAAGCGGCCCGCTCCGCGAAATCCTGGGCCTGGCGGAACGGCAGCGGATCCCGCTGCATCCGGTGGATCTTCCGGCATTGAACCGGATGGCTCAGACCCGGAACCATCAGGGAATCATTGCGGTGGCCGCCCAGTGGAAATACGCCACGCTGGAACAGATCCTGGAACGGGCCGCCGCCAAGGGGGAGCCGCCGTTCCTGCTCTTCCTGGACGGCGTGGAGGACCCGCAGAATCTGGGCTCGATCATCCGGACCGCCGAAGCTGCCGGAGTGCACGGCATCATCATTCCGGAACGCCGTTCCGCGGGCCTCTCCGGAGCGGTCTCGCGGGCCTCGGCCGGCGCCATCGAGTATGTGCCGGTGGCCCGGGTGACCAACCTGACTAAGACGGTGGAGGAATTGAAAAAGGCCGGAATCTGGTTCACCGGAGCGGAGATGGACGGCAAGGTCGAGTTCCAAAAGGCCGACCTGACCGGCCCCATGGGCCTGGTGATGGGCGGCGAGGGGAAGGGGATTTCGCGGCTGTTGGCTGAACATTGCGACCAGATCGTCCGTCTACCGATGTGGGGACGGATCAATTCTTTGAATGTCGCCGTAGCGACCGGGATCGTCCTCTATGAAGTGCGGCGGCAGCGAGCGGAGCGTCAATGAATCGGATGAACTTGGGCCGGCGGCCCAGGCGACTCATCATGGGGTCATCGGTACGGGCAGTGCTGTTTTTCCTGCGGTCCCGGTGGCCGGAGATCTGTAAAATAATATTGATCCTCGGCGCAATCTGCGGCGGGAGCGGTGCCGGGCTGGCGGCCGAGGCCATTCCGGACCTCGATTGGCTGGCCGGACAGACCGCGGTCAGCTTTCAAAGTTATCAGCTGCAGATTACCACGAGAGAATTGAGTAACCGGGTTACGGTGCAAGCCGAGGCCGATCTGCGCGTGACGGCCCGGGAGACCGACCGGTTTTACTTTTTATTGGCCGGTTATTACCAGGCGCAGTTGGAAGAAGTCAAGCTGGAGGGGAAGAACGTTCTTTGGCGCAAGCAAGCCGACGTCTACTGGATCGAGCTGCCCGACGCCAAAAAACGCGGCGATATACTGACGCTGAAAATGCGCTACAGCATCCTGCCCAAAAACGTCAGCCGGGCGGTGCCACTGGAGCTGAGCGGCGGCTGGTATCCCCGCGGCCTGCTGCCCGAGCCGGTCCAGGCCGAGATGGAACTGGTGGCGCCGCCCGGCTTTTTGGGGATCGGCAACGGCAACCTGAAAGGGATCCGGGCTTATCCTTTTCAACACTCCGGCTATGTCTGGCGGACGCTGCAACCCGTGACCGCGCTGGCCGCGACCATCGGCCGCTACCAGATCGCCTCGCGCCTGGTCCGGCAGAAGGCCTACCGGGTTTTTTACCTCCCCGGCCTCTCCAATTCCTTCCGGGACGATCTGGTGGGATACGCCGCCGATCTGGGCCAATTCTACCAGGATAAGTTCGGCGCGGCCGCTTTTAACGAGTTGTCGGTCGTGGTCAGCGACTTGAGTAATGAGGACAATTGCAACGGTTCCTTAGTGCTGCTGCATCTTCCGGGCAATAAGCAGTCCCGTTTCGTCTTTTTCAACCTGGCGCACGAGATCGCTCATTGCTGGTGGGGAAATCTGCTCTATCCCCGGAGCCTGCGCGACTGGTGGTTGGCCGAGGGTTTCGCCGGGTATTCCGGATATCTGGCAGTCGAACATTTCGCGCCGCCCGGCACCGGAGCGGCCCAGGCCGCCCGCAAACTGCTGGAGAAGTGGCGTCTGGATTACCAGAAAAGCTACCAAAGCCGTAGAGCCGCCCAAATTTCCGAGCTGTCCCTGGCTGAATTGAGCCCCTACGACCTCCAATATCAGCTGCTCTATCACAAGGGAGCGTATGTGTTGCACATGGTCCGGCGGACCTTGGGCGAGGCGAAGTTTGGCGACTATTTGCAGGAGTTCGTCAAACGCTATGGTGGAAGCGGCGCGGGGATCCGGGACTTCACGGAGCTGGGCGTGGAACTGTACGGAGCCCAGCTGTTGGAGTTCTACCGGCAGTGGGTTTACTCATCCGGCTGGTACAACCTGGCGTTGCGGAACGTCAAGGTCCGGTCCTACCAAGGCAAGTACGCCGTGTCCTTTGTGATGGCCAACACCGGCCAGCTGTACCTCCCGGAAACGGTGGATTTTGAAATAATTACCGCCAGGGAAACTTTCGCCGAAACCTTGTCTTTTAAGCAAGTTAATGTTACAATTCAGAAAATGTTGTCGGCCAAGCCCAAAAAGATTATCCTCAACCCCAGGTATAACATCTTAGAGCCGGCTATCGCCGATAATGTCTGGACCAACCGCTTCTTCAAACGGTAGCGGCGGGATTGCTCATTCTTAAAGTGATACGAACGTGGCATTGCAGAAAACACGCATCATTGCTTGGGGAAAAAGCGCATTCCCTTGACGTTGAAATCACAATTATTGTATAATAATGCTAATGTGAATTGGACAAGTACGCGATGTATTCGTAGCCGAGCCAGTATCAAAATAACATCTGGAGGCGAGTTTAACGTGGGAGCAAAACCCCAAAGAGAAGCAACAGAGATCTATGATGAGATGCTGGATGAAACGATTGTTGAAGCTGCCCGCGAAGGCGACGATGCCGCTCAAGAGTATCTGATCAATAAATATAAAAATTTTGTACGAGCCAAGGCCCGTTCCTATTTTTTAATCGGAGCGGATCGCGAGGATATCATCCAAGAAGGAATGATCGGCCTTTATAAAGCCATCCGGGATTTTCGCAATGATAAACTGGCCTCCTTCAGAGCTTTTGCCGAACTTTGCATCACCCGTCAGATTATCACCGCGATTAAGACGGCCACCCGGCAGAAGCATATCCCGTTGAATTCTTATGTGTCGTTAAACAAGCCGATCTATGATGAGGAATCGGATCGGACGTTGTTGGACGTTCTGTCCGGGTCCAAGGTTTCCGATCCCGAGGAATTGGTGATCAGCCGGGAGGAATTTGTCGATATCGAGCATAAGATGGGGGAGTTCCTGAGCGATTTGGAATGGAAGGTTTTGATGTCCTATTTGGACGGCCGTTCGTACCAGGAGATCGCCAAGGATCTACGCCGTCACGTGAAGTCCATTGACAACGCATTGCAGCGGGTCAAACGCAAGCTGGAACGTTACTTGGAAAAACGCGAGGAGACCTGTTACGTAAAATGAGCAGGAGCCTTCCTTCGGGAAGGTTTTTATTTTTTCGACGCTAATCTTCAAACGACCTCGCCGAATGATGCGTTCAAGGTGCGCGGGTCCCAGGAAAAGTTCAAAAATCAGTTTGCCTGGAAGATTGGTTGAAAAAGGAATCAAAAAACAATTGACATAGGCTGCATTTTTTATTATAATCATATCTGCGTCCGAAAGACGGACTGGTTTTGGAGGGGTTCCCGAGCGGCCAAAGGGGGCAGACTGTAAATCTGTTGGTTGACGCCTTCGAAGGTTCGAATCCTTCCCCCTCCACCATAAAACATCCATTGGTTATATCGCGGGGTGGAGCAGTTGGTAGCTCGTCGGGCTCATAACCCGGAGGCCGGAGGTTCAAGTCCTTCCCCCGCAACCAAAATAAAATTGAATCAGCCCAATCGAGCACACGCCCACATAGCTCAGTAGGTAGAGCGCATCCATGGTAAGGATGAGGTCACCAGTTCAATTCTGGTTGTGGGCTCCATCATTCTTCTCGAACGGGTTTTTTTATCCGCTGAATAGCGTGAACGAATTCAATAAGCTTTTCGATGGAGGGGTTCCCGAGCGGCCAAAGGGGGCAGACTGTAAATCTGTTGGTTGACGCCTTCGAAGGTTCGAATCCTTCCCCCTCCACCATAAAACATCCATTGGTTATATCGCGGGGTGGAGCAGTTGGTAGCTCGTCGGGCTCATAACCCGGAGGCCGGAGGTTCAAGTCCTTCCCCCGCAACCAAAATAAAATTGAATCAGCCCAATCGAGCACACGCCCACATAGCTCAGTAGGTAGAGCGCATCCATGGTAAGGATGAGGTCACCAGTTCAATTCTGGTTGTGGGCTCCAGAAATTTTCGTTGGCCGCGACAAAAGCGGTTCTTTATCGGAGAGACGGTTCATACTCATATATTATCGTGAAGGTTTCCTATCGCGGGGTGGAGCAGTTGGTAGCTCGTCGGGCTCATAACCCGGAGGCCGGAGGTTCAAGTCCTTCCCCCGCAACCAATCGAAGATGCAACCGTCGATGATCCCCCTAGCGGATATCGGCGGTTTTTATCTTTTATCAGCGATGACGGACCCGGATTGACGAAAAACCCTTTTTAACAGCTTTTTTGGGTTTTGTCACCGGTGTAAGCGGAAACATGAAGATAAACTATTTATGCATTTTTCTGTGAAAGAAGGAATATTAGTTTCCTTGTAGAATTAAAAGCGTGTTTATGATTAATAATACCTTTGTTATTTAAAGGAGGAACTTGAATGGCAAAGCAGAAGTATGAACGGACCAAACCGCACGTAAATATCGGAACGATTGGTCACGTTGATCATGGCAAAACGACAACGACGGCAGCGATCACGCTCGTGTTATCGAAAGCAGGGAAAGCGAGTTTTGTGAAGTTCGACGAGATCGACAAAGCGCCGGAGGAAAAGGAACGCGGAATCAC
>NZ_SLUN01000005.1:0-21613 GCF_004340685.1 Hydrogenispora ethanolica
GGAAGTATTAGTTGATAATATCCATCGAAACCGTTATAATTTTTGTTGTATAATTTGTTTGTCACAATTCAATTATACAGCTTTTGCGGGCTCTGCGGAGCCCGCAATTTCTTTTACAGAGAAAAAGGGGCTGTTGGAAATGAACTTGTTTGTTCATTTTGCAACAGCCCCTTTTCTAATTCTATATGCAACGACATGATTGGAATCCCATGATTTGCGAAAAAAGGTGAAGCGTTCGTTATTTTCGCAAACCATATCCATTAAGGATTCATGTCGTTGCATATAGGGGCAATCCGCTGATCGGACAGTTCCGTCTTTAGCTCTCGAACCCCTGTAACCACAATGTTATATTTATACGATCACCAAGATGATATTGACAACAAATTAACATCTAAATATAATTTAATTGACTAGTCGATCAAAAAAATGACACCGAAAATACATGACGCACTGGCATGATTTTCCTGTCTTACCAGGCGATCCGGTGCGGTTTTCTTTTCGGCTCGGGCCTGTAACCACCGTCCCGCCTTAGCGGGATGAGCCTGGCGAATGAACGCGCAAATCTGTCTCGCTTGAAAAAATGGGAAAACAATCAGGTTTTGCATTCGGAGTGAAACTAATAGTATAATATCAATTGGGGTTTTAAGAATTGCGGGAATTGCATAAATTTAGAAATCGTCTTTAGAGTGGGGTTTCGCGATATATTGGCCCCGCAGGGCCCGTTGGGACAGTGCAATTCTCCGAGTCAGGACGACCACCGCAACGCAAAAAATAACAAAGGGTTGATAGCGTGGCTAAGATTCCCAAGGTTGAAATGGTCAATATTACAAAGAAGTTTCCCGGAGTCATCGCCAATGACCGGGTCTCGTTCTCGGTTCATTCAGGGGAGATCCACGCCTTGCTCGGTGAGAACGGCGCCGGCAAAAGCACTCTGATGAGCGTTTTGACCGGGCTTTACCATCCCGATGGCGGCGAAATCCGGATCGATGGCAAAAGAGTGGAGCTCAGTTCGCCCCGCGAAGCCGTGCGCAAAGGGATCAGTATGGTCCACCAGCATTTTAAATTGGTCCACCCGTTTACCGTGGCCGAGAACGTCATTCTAGGCCTGCAAGGTTTGCAACAGGTTTATGATATCAAGACGATTGAGGAAGAGATTCTGGAATGCTCCAAGCGCTACGGCTTGACCATTGACCCCAAAGCCAGGATCTGGCAGCTGTCCGTCGGCGAACAGCAAAGAGTGGAGATCATCAAAATGTTGTTCCGCGGCGCCGAGATTCTGATCCTCGATGAACCGACCGCCGTTTTGACCCCGCAAGAAGCCACCGAACTATATAAGAATTTGCGCAATATGGCCGGGCAAGGAAAAGCGGTCATCGTGATCTCCCACAAAATGAACGAAGTGATGGAAAACACCGACAATATCACCGTCTTGCGGGATGGCAAATATGTCGGTACCGTGCCGACCCGTTCCACCACCGAAGCGGAACTGGCCCGAATGATGGTGGGCCGGGACATCACCCATACCTTTTATAAGGAATCTGTCGCGACCCAAGGCCGGGTGTTGGAGATGCGGGACGTTTCGGTCCTCGGCGACCGGGGGCGGATGACCTTGAAAAATATCTCCCTGGATATCAACGGCGGCGAAATCCTGGGGATCGCGGGCGTCGCCGGAAACGGCCAAAAGGACCTGGCGGAGGCGATCGCCGGATTGCGATCGGTCGAAACGGGCAAAATCTTTGTCAACCAAAAAGATTATACCTGTACCGGCTGTAGAAAACTGATCGACGCCGGAGTCAGCTACATACCGGAGGACCGGATGACCACCGGCCTGGTCCCTAATTTGAATGCCCCCGAAAATGTGGTCTTGAAAAGTTACCGTAAAATGCGGGGCTGGTTTATCAACTGGGGCAAAATCCGCAGCTACACCAATGAGTTAATCCGCCAATTCGAGGTGAAGCTGGCTGGCGCCCATTATCCGGTGAAGATGATGTCCGGCGGAAACTTGCAAAAACTGTTGCTGGCCCGGGAGATCGAATCCAACCCCAGCCTGATCGTGGCGGTCTATCCCATGCGCGGACTGGACATTGGAGCCACCGAGAGCATTCGCAAGCTCTTAATTGCGCAGCGGGCGTCCGGCAAGGCGGTTTTATTAATCTCCGAGGAACTGGACGAACTGTTTGAACTGTCGGACCGGATAGCGGTGCTTCATGCCGGAGAGATTATGGGGATCGTTCACCCGGCGCAGACAACAATCGAAGCCGTGGGCCTGATGATGGCGGGCAAAAGGATGGAATGTGATGCAAGTTAATATCATGAAGAACTGGCAGATCGAAAAGCGGGGCTCGGTTTCCAAACTGATGCAGTTTGTCGTTCCCCTGCTCTCCTTGTTGCTGGGATTGATTTTTGCGGGTATCTTTTTTATGCTGACCGGCAAAAACCCGGTGACCGTCTACACCCTCCTCTTCCAGGGAGCCTTCGGCTCCACTTACGGCTTGTCGGAAACAGTCGTCAAGGCGATTCCGCTGATCCTGGCGGCGTTGGCGGTTTCCCTGGCCTTCCGGATGCAGCTCTGGAATATCGGGGCCGAGGGACAGTTTTACATGGGCGCTTTCGGGGCCACCTGGATCGCGCTGTCATTTCCGCAGTGGCCCGCTTATCTGCTGTTGCCGGCCATGTTCGTTACCGGCTTTTTGTTTGGCGGCATCTGGGGGCTGATCCCGGCGATTCCGCGCGCCTACTTTAAAGTGAACGAGACCATCAGCACCTTGCTGATGAATTATATCGCCATCCTCTGGGTGGATTATCTGGTTTTCGGTCCGTGGAAAGATCCCCACGGCTATAACTTCCCCAATACCGCTCCGTTTTCGCCCAACGCCATTCTGCCGGCCTTCGGCCGGACCCGTATCCATTGGGGCTTGATCATCGGGTTGGTGATTGCGGTCATCTTCTACATCATCCTCAAATACACCAAATGGGGCTATGAGATCCGGGTCTGCGGCGAGAGTCCCAAAGCTGCCGCGTATGCCGGAATGAATTTCGTCCGGAACATCCTGCTGGTGATGTTCATCAGCGGCGGTATTGCCGGAATCGCCGGAATGACCGAGGTTTCCGCCATTACCCAGCGGCTGCAGCAGGGGGTATCTCCGGGCTATGGCTTCACCGCGATTATTGTCGCCTGGTTGGCACGCTTGAACCCCTGGGCCATTATTGCGGTTTCTTTTCTATTGGGTGGCTTGCTGGTGGGCGGATTCAGCATTCAAACTTCCGGTTTTCCGGCGGCAACGGTCTCGATGTTACAAGGAGCCATACTATTCTTTGTATTGGGCGGCGAGATTTTGGGCCAGTACCGCCTGACGCGGAAAGGGAAGGAATGAAATGCAAGATTCGATCATTGTAGCAGTTCTGGCGACCGGCATTGTGGCCGGCACTCCGCTGCTCTTCGCGTCTTTAGGCGAGCTTCTGTCGGAGCGGGCCGGCGTAATGAACCTGGGTGTGGAAGGTATGATGCTGATCGGCGCGGTGACCGGCTTTGCGGTGGACGTTTATACCCAAAACATATGGGCGGGAATTCTCGCCGCGATGCTGGCCGGAGGATTGATGGCCTTGATTCACGCCTTTCTCTCCATCACCTTAAAAGCCAACCAGGTCGTGAGCGGCTTGGCCCTCACCATCTTCGGCACCGGCCTCAGCGCTTATTTGGGAAAACCCTTGATTGGCGTCCCCGCGCCGGTAACCTTCAAAGTGGTGGCAATCCCGGGTCTCAGTGAAATCCCCTGGCTGGGAACGATCCTTTTCTCCCATGATGTATTGGTCTATATCAGCTATGGCTTGGTGGCGCTGATCTGGTTCGTTTTGTACCGGACTAAGACCGGGCTCATCCTGAGGTCGGTCGGGGAGAACCCCGCCGCCGCCGACGCGGCCGGGATCAATGTTTTCCGTGTCCGTTACCTGGCGGTGGTTCTCGGCGGAATGCTTTCCGGAGCCGCCGGCGCCTATTTATCATTAGCCTATGCGCCATCTTGGCTGGAGAATATGACCGCCGGACGGGGCTGGATCGCCTTGGCGCTGGTCATCTTCGCGATGTGGAATCCTTTGCGGGCCCTGGCAGGCGCCTATGTCTTCGGCTCCATCGATGCGCTCGGCTTTCACATGCAGACTCTGGGCGTGGTCATTCCGTCGTTTTTCCTGAAAATGCTGCCCTATCTGTTTACCTTCATCATCCTAATCGTCTTGACCCGGGAGACCAAGAACCGCCGGGTCGCTACCCCGGAAGCTTTGGGAGTCTCCTATTCGCGGGAGGATCGCTGAGCGGATTTCCGTTTGCGAAGGACAGTTCATCGGGATCGGTTATCGGAATCTGAACCGGCTCATATTCTGTGAAGACAGCCAATATTAAACCCGGAGGATGATCGGATGTCGTCCATTCTGATTAAGAATGCGCATATCGTTACCATGAATGAAGACCGGGACGTCCTGAAAGCCAATCTTTTGATCGAGGGCGACCGGATCAAGGCCATTGGAAACCAGGACTTCAGTGCCGAGAAAACCATCGACGGCCAGGGCCAGGTGGTAATTCCCGGCCTGATCCAGGCGCACGTGCATCTCTGCCAGTCGCTCTTTCGAGGCCAGGCCGACGATTTGGAACTCTTGGACTGGTTGCGTCTGCGAATCTGGCCCTTGGAAGGGGCGCATGACCCGGAGTCGGTGTACTACTCCGCGCTGCTGGGCATCGGCGAACTTTTTCAGGGCGGCACCACTGCCGTGATTGATATGGAAACGGTCCATCACACCGAAGCGGCTTTCGAAGCCATTCAAACGGCCGGGATACGCGCCATGAGCGGTAAATGCATGATGGACTGGGGTTCCGGAGTGCCGGAAAGCTTGCTCGAAAAGACGGAGGATTCCATCCGGGAAAGCGTCGATCTGCTCGAGAAGTGGCACGGCCGGTGCGATGGCCGATTGACTTACGCGTTTGCGCCGCGCTTTGCGGTTTCTTGTACGGAAGAGTTATTGAAACAAGTCGGCGAGTTGTCCCGCCGCTATCAAGTGAAGATCCATACCCACGCTTCCGAGAACCAGGGGGAGATCGCCTTGGTGGAGCAGGAAAGAAAGCAACGGAATGTGGCCTACTTTGAGAGCTTGGGATTGGCGGATGAGCACCTGATCCTGGCGCATTGCATCTGGCTCAATGAGCAAGAGCTGTCGATCCTTCAGCGCAACCGGGTAAAGGTAGTCCATTGTCCTTCGTCCAATCTCAAATTGTCGTCGGGCATCGCGCCCATCCCGGAGATGCTCGAAAGGGACATCGGCGTATCTCTGGGCGCGGACGGCGCGCCTTGCAATAATAACCTCGACCAGTTCATCGAGATGCGGACGGCGGCCTTGATCCAGAAACCCCTGCACAATCCGACGGTAATGCCCGCCTGGCGGGTTTTTGAAATGGCCACCCTGGGCGGTGCCGAGGCGATGGGCCTTTCCGATCAGATCGGTTCGCTGGAACCGGGAAAAAAGGCCGATCTGGCCATGGTCGACCTGCGCAAGCTCCATTGCACGCCGTTCGCCGGTTCCAATATTTACGCCCAACTGGTCTACCAGGCCAGAAGTTCCGATGTCAGCCTGACCATGGTGGATGGCAGAATTGTCTACGAGGACGGCCGTTTGACCACCATCGACGCGGCGGATGTGATGACCCGGGCCGAGCGGTTGATTGGGCGGGTGTATGAGAGAGCGGGATTGAGTTAAGGCATGCAAAAAGTAAAAGTGGAAGAGGCCGTGGGCATGGTGCTGGCCCACGATCTGACCAAGATCGTGCCGGGCGAATTTAAAGGCGCGGCATTCAAAAAAGGCCATATCATTCGGGCCGAAGATATCGAGGAACTGAAGAATATCGGCAAGAACCATCTGTGGGTGGTGCCCCTGGGCGACGGGCGGGTCCATGAGAATGAAGCCGCCGGACGGCTGGCGGCCGCCGCCGCGGCTCAAGGGCTGTCGATCACGAAGCCGCGCGAGGGAAAAGCCAACATTGTGGCGGTTCATCGGGGGCTTCTTAAGATTAACCGGAGCGCGCTGGCCGAACTGAACCAGATCCCCGACATCGCTGTGGTCACGTTGTATGATAATACCATCGTCGAGCCGGAGCAGATTGTGGCGGCGGCCAAGATCATTCCCTTGACCATGGACCGGGAGGAACTGGAACGGGCCGAGCGGATCTGTGGCCGGGCAGGACCGGTGATCGCCACCAGGGAGCTTTTCCGGCTGAAGGTCGGGATCGTGGTCACCGGCTCCGAAGTCTATTCCGGCCGGATCCAGGATCGCTTCGGAGCGGTTTTAAAAGCAAAGATCGCTCATTACGGGGGCGAGTTCCTCGATCTCCAGTATGCGCCGGACGATACCGATTTCATTCAGGGTCGGATTCAGGGAATGCTGGAACGCGGCGCCGAACTGGTGCTGATCTCCGGCGGGATGGCCGTGGACGCCGACGATGTGACGCCCCAGGCGATCGCCCGGTCCGCCAGCGAAGTGGTGGCCTATGGGGTGCCGCTCCTGCCGGGCGCGATGTGTATGGTTGCCTATCATGGCGCGACGCCGCTCGTCGGCGTGCCAGCCTGCGCCATGTATAATCAGACTACGATTTTGGATGTGATCATGCCGCGGCTGTTGGCCAAGGAACGCCTGACGCGGGCCGATTTGGCGGCGCTGGCCCACGGCGGGCTCTGCCGCCAATGCGAGGTATGCCATTATCCGGTTTGCTCGTTCGGGAAATCGTGATCCGAAAAGATGGAGGCCGATGTCGTGAATCTGTATGCCGAAGCCGGTCAATTGCAGGAGCGGGGCGTGCCCTTCGCCATGGCGACGCTGATCGCCGCCCAAGGCTCGACCCCCCGGAACACCGCCAAGATGATCGTCAAGAGCGACGGCGCTATTGTGGGGACGGTCGGCGGCGGCCTGGCCGAACTGTACGTCATTCGGGAGGCGGTGGCGGCCATCCGCGAGAGCCGTTCCAAAATTGTGGAATATAATTTGAACAGCGAAGCGGCGGACGGCATCGAGATGCTCTGCGGCGGCACGATCACCGTCCATATCGAAGTGGTGGCCCCCAAGCCGCGCATCGTAATGATCGGCGCCGGACATGTCGGTTTCGCCGTCGCCAAACTGGTGGACCTCTTGGAGTACAGCCTGGTGATTGTGGACGACCGGGCGGAGTTCGCCAACGCCGCCAAGTATCCGATGGCGGCCGAGATCATTTGCGATTCCGACTTTGAAAAGGCATTGACTCAGATCCGGATCGACGGCAATACCTACATTGTCATCGCCACCAAGGATTCGGACCTGCCGGCCATGCAAAAGGTGATCCGGTCCGATGCCGCCTATATCGGGATGATCGGCAGCAAGCGGAAGGTCCACATCGTGGCCGAGCGCTTAAGGGATGAGGGAATCTCCGGGGAACGGCTGCAGGCGGTGTATATGCCGGTGGGCCTGGATATCGGCTCGGAGACCCCCGAGGAGATCGCGGTCAGCATCCTGGCCGAGATCATCAAGGTTCGCAACGGCAAAAGCGGTTTATCCCTGCGTGAGTTGGCAAAACCCGGGCGGGATTGATTACGGCTTTGGGAGGGTAGCGCCTTGGATACTATCATCAAAAACGGCACCATTATCACGGCGAGCGAGACCTATCCGGCGGATCTGGGGATCGCCGGCGGCAAAATTGTCTGTATCGGACGGGATTTATCCGACGGGGCGGCGGAAGTGGTCGATGCCGCCGGAAAATATGTCCTGCCCGGCGCGATCGACGGTCATGTCCATTTGGAGACCCCGGTCGGTTCGTTCATCTCGGCCGATGATTATCAATCGGGTCCGCGCGCTGCGGCCTGCGGCGGGGTGACCACTGTTTTTGATTTCGCGGTCCAGGGAAAGGGGCAAGGCCTGGTGGAAGCGGTCGCCGCGCGGATTAGCGCCTTCAAAGCGCAGTCCTGTATCGATTTTTCCTTCCATACGGCCATCACCGATCTGACGCCCCGTATATTGGATGAATTTGAGGAATCGGTGGCCTTCGGGGTGCCCAGCTTTAAACTATATATGGTCTACAAGGACTTGATGGTCGATGACGGCGTGCTGGCGGAGGCTCTGGAACGTTCCGTCGCCACCGGCGCACTGGTCGCGGTGCATGCCGAAAACCCGGCCATCATCGAGCGGCGGACCGCCCGGCTGTTAGCCGAGGGGAAGACTGGCGCCTGGCATCATTATGAGAGCCGCCCCGAATTCGTCGAAGCCGAGGCCATCAAACGTGCCATTCATCTGGCCAAGGCTTTCAATGCGCCGTTATACATCGTCCATCTGGCCTGCGCCGAAGGATTGGCCGAGGTGACCAAGGCGCGGGATGAAGGCTATGCTATCTATGCCGAGACTTGCCCGCAGTATCTGCATTTCACCAACGAAGTGTATCAACGTCCGGATGGCCGGAATTTTGTCTGCTCGCCGCCGATCAAGGGCGCGGAAAGCCGGGCGGCGCTTTGGGAAGGAATCCGGCGCGGCGACATCATGACGGTGGCGACTGATCATTGTCCGTTTCAGTCGTTTGAAAAGGACTATGGCAAGGATGACTTCACGAAAATCCCCAATGGCTGCATGGGTATTGAAAACTTTTACCCCTACCTGTTGAGCGCGGCCAATCAAGGCCGGATCTCCTTCCATAAAGCGGTCGAGGTCTGCGCCACCAACCCGGCGAAGATCTTTGGTTGCGCACCGCAGAAGGGGACTATCGCGGTCGGCTCCGACGCCGACATCGTGGTGTACGATCCGGCCAAACATTTTGTAATATCCCAAGCCAACATGCGTTCCCGGGTCGATTACACCATTTGGGAAGGGGTGGAACTCCAAGGCTACCCGGCGCTGACTTTCTCCCGGGGCCGGTTGGTCTATCGCGACGGGGAGTTCCTCGGCGAACCGGGTTGGGGGAACTTTGTCAAATGCCGGGGCCGGAACCCCCGCCTATGAAACGCTTCATGATACGGAAGATGAGATGAGAGATTATTCCCATCCGGTGAAAAAACCGCTTCCTCCCTGACCTGGCGGGCAAAGTTGTGATATAATCTTGTCATATATTTTGAAACAGGAGGGGGAGTCTGCCGAGGGGGAGGGAGAGCTGTTTTTCTCCATTTTCGGCAGGCGGAAAAGACCGGATGCAGCTTTTAAAGGATATGATCGTCACCAAGGGGCGGGTGGACAGCGAGCACATTTTGAAAGTGGATGGCTTCCTCAATCATCAGATCGATGTCCAATTTCTGAATGAGATCGGCAAGGAGTTCAAAGAACGTTTCAAGGATCAACCGGTTACCAAAATTTTGACCATCGAGGCGTCGGGGATCGCCGTCGCCTGCATGGTGGCCCAGTACTTTGAAGTCCCCGTCATCTTCGCCAAGAAGACGGAATCCAAGAATCTGGACGCCGCGACCTATGAGAGCCAGGTCTATTCTTTCACCAAGGACCGGTATTACAAGATCCGGGTCTCCAAACGTTATCTGGGCTCCGAAGACAAGGTGCTGATCATCGATGATTTTCTGGCCAACGGCCAAGCCGTGCTGGGATTAAAGGAGATCGTCGATCAAGCCGGCGCTGAACTCGTCGGGGTTGGCATTGTGATTGAGAAAGGATTCCAGCAAGGTGGCAAATTGGTGCGGGATCAGGGAATTCGCGTAGAGTCCCTGGCCATCATCGAGTCCATGAAGCCGGGAGAGGTCGTTTTCCGGCCATAGATGGCGGATGACCCAAGATAGACAGAAATAGGCGGGTCTGTTTTGCCAGGCGAAAAAAATTTTTAA
This sequence comes from Hydrogenispora ethanolica, assembly GCF_004340685.1. Classification (NCBI taxonomy): domain Bacteria; kingdom Bacillati; phylum Bacillota; genus Hydrogenispora; species Hydrogenispora ethanolica. The sequence goes on from NZ_SLUN01000005.1 coordinate 9,819, forward strand.
TCGAATTTGATTGATTGGTCAATCAAATGGTAATTTTCGGAACAGTTAGAACATCGCACTGAATTCAATTCGAAAATAAAAGGAGTAGAAAGCATGGCAGAGATGAAGGATTTAATTCAGAAACTGGAGCAGCTCGACACCCAAAACATGTACGGCCGGGACTTCCTGTTGACCTGGGAGAAAACCGACGCCGAACTGCAGGCCGTCTTCACCGTCGCCGACGCGTTGCGCGCCTTGCGGGAACAGAACATTTCGCCCCGGATCTTCGACAGCGGGCTGGCGATCTCGATCTTCCGCGACAACTCGACCCGCACCCGTTTCAGCTTCGCCAGCGCCAGCAATCTGCTGGGACTGACGGTCCAGGACTTTGACGAGGGCAAATCCCAGGTGGCCCACGGCGAGACGATCCGGGAGACTTCAAATATGATCTCGTTTATGGCCGACGTGATCGGGATCCGCGACGATATGTACATCGGCAAAGGCAATGCTTACATGCGGCAGGTGGCCGCGGCGGTCCAGGAAGGTTATGACGACGGGGTTTTGAAACAGCGGCCGACCCTGGTCAATCTGCAATGCGATATCGATCATCCCACCCAGAGCATGGCCGATCTGTTGCATCTGATTCATCATTTCGGCGGCGTGGAGCAGCTCAAGGGCAAGAAGATCGCGATGTCCTGGGCCTATTCGCCGAGTTACGGCAAACCGCTCTCCGTGCCGCAAGGGATTATCGGACTGATGACCCGCATGGGCATGGAGGTCAGCCTGGCCTATCCGGAAGGGTATGATCTGATGCCGGAAGTCGAGGAGGTCGCCAAGCGGAACGCCGCGGCCAGCGGCGGCCGGTTCACCAAGACCCATTCGATGGAGGAGGCCTTTGTCGGCGCCGATATCGTCTATCCGAAGAGCTGGGCGTCGTACGCGGCCATGGAAAGACGGACCGACTTGTACGGCGCCAACGATTTCGACGGGATCAAGGCGCTCGAAAAAGAGCTGCTGGCCGAGAACGCCCGCCATCAGGATTGGGAGTGCACCGAGGCGATGATGCAAAAGACCAGGGACGGTAAAGCCTTGTACCTGCACTGCCTGCCCGCGGATATCACCGGCGTCAGCTGCGGCCAGGGCGAAGTGGCCGCCTCGGTCTTCGACCGTTACCGCGCCCCGCTCTACCGACAAGCCGGTTTTAAACCCTATGTCATCGCGGCGATGATCTTCTTGAGCAAAGTGAAGAATCCCGCCCGGACCCTGGAGTCCCTGCAGCAACGGGGTACTTCCCGGTTCGTGGGATGAATGGCGCATCGCCGGCGGCTTTTCATTTGATTTTGATAAGGAAGCAAGATGCGGAGATTTCGGTAATAAAATTGAGGGAAAGCAATGTCCAAAGACGTCAGCAAAAAGATTCTCGATGCCACGCTGGAGGTCATCGCCAAGGAGAAGATCAGCGGCACCCGGATGCACCTGATCGCCAAAGAGGCGGCGATGACCCAGTCCAATCTGCACTACTATTTTCCGACCAAGAACGATCTGCTCATCGCCCTACTGGCCGACATCCAGGAGTGGTTCTCCAAAAACCGGCAGCAGGTGGTGGATCTGGACCGGCAGACGTTTCGCGAGAATTTACACGCGTTTTTCGCGGAGAAGAAAGATGTCATCTTAAATCACAAGAAACTGGATTACGTCCAGTTCGACTACTGGGTGCAGGGGACGGTCGACCCTCAGGTCCGGGAGTCGTTCCGGCAGACCTTCGACATCTGGCGCAAAGACATTAGCGCGGTATTTGAGCGCGGCGGCTATTCGGAGGAGCGCATCAAGATGATCCCGTTTCTCATGGTCTCGCTGATGATGGGCGCCTCGATGCAATATCTGATCGACGAAGGCCAGTTCGATCTGGATCAATATTTTGACGCGGCTGAAAAAATAATCGTAAATTTAATTGATGGTTCCAAATAAAGATTTAGGAGGAGACAAAGATGACAGGAAGGAAGATTCCTTTCGGGCCCACTTATGACGAGATGTTGCATCCGGAGACCATGGATGCGGCCCTGCGGGGCAAGGCGTTGCGGGCTCTGAAAGAGAATGAGCTGGACCCGGTCAATCTGTTCAATATTACCTGGAAAGACGGGAACAACCAGGTGCGCAAGATCGTGCTGCCACCGGAGCTGACCGGCGTCGACGCCAATATCGTGGTGATGCTGGGCAAGGAGTTCCCCTCGGGCTCGCATAAGGTCGGGCCGGCCTATGCCACGTTGATCGAGGGTTGCGTCGACGGGGAGATCATCCCGGGCGAGCATACCATCCTCGGCCCGTCCACCGGTAACTTCGGCATCGGCGTCTCGTATATCTGCAACTTGATGGGTTACAAAGCCGTGGTGATCATGCCGGACAACATGAGCAAGGAACGGTATGAAAGAATCCGCAAATACGGCGCGGAGCTGGATCTGACTCCGGGCACCGAGTCCGATGTGATCCTGACCCTGCAACGCACCTATGAACTGAAGAAAGATCCCAAGAACCGGCCGCTGGCCCAATTCGAACTGTTCCCCAACTACCGTTTCCACCGCCACGTCACCGGCAACTCGGCCATCGAGGCGGTGCGGGGGATCGGCAACGGCCGAATTGCCGCCTTCTGCTCCGCGCCGGGATCGGCCGGGACCATCGCCGCCGGGGACGCCATCAAGGCGGCTTTCCCCGAATGCAAGATCGCCGCGCTGGAGCCGTACGAATGCTCCACCCTGGCCAATGGCGGCCGCGGCCAGCACCGCATCGAAGGGATCGGCGACAAGATGTGCACGCTGATTCATAATGTCCTGACCACCGACTTTGTGACGTTAATCTATGACGATGACTGCGTCAAAGCGTTGAAGGTAATCCACGACGCGCCGCATATCCTGGCCAAACTGGGCGTCGCGCCGGAAGTGGCCGAGGGAATGCGCGAGCTCTTCGGAGTCTCCGGCATCTGCAACATCCTGGGCGCCATCAAGATGGCCAAATATCTCAAGCTGGGCCCGGATGACAACGTGGTCACCATCGCCACCGACAGCTTCGACCGTTACAACTCGGTCCTGGAGGATTTGGACCGCCGTTATCTGGAGACCGCCGACTTCGTGCTGGAACGCTGGGTGCGGGATATCTTCCACGGCAGCGGCGAGGATCATGTCTTCGATTTCCGCCGCAAAGACCGGAAAGAACAGCTCTTCCAGCAGAAGGAGCAGGATTGGCTGCCTTTCGGCTACAGCCAGGCTTATCTGGATGCGATGCGGTCGCCCCAGTTCTGGGAGGACGAATATCAGAAAGTCCACGAGTACAACGAAAAGATCAAAGCGATGCGTTGAAGTTTTCAAGGTTTAGCCTCCAGACTTTAAAAGCTCGATTGAAATAAATGCGCTGCAGAGGGTGGCTGAAAGCGATGGGATCGCATCAAAAAGTGGTCATCGCGTTGGGCGGCAACGCGCTCCAGGAACCGGGCGCGCCGGCCACCGCCGAGGCCCAGCTGGAAGTGGTCAAAAAGACGGCGGAGATCATCACCGACATCAAGTGCATCTTCGGTTACGAACTGGCGATCGTCCACGGCAACGGGCCGCAGATCGGCCGGATCCTGCTGGCGTCGGAGCTGGCGGCGGAGGTCACGCCGGCCATGCCGCTGAATGTCTGCACCGCCATGAGCCAGGGCTATATCGGCTATCACATCCAGCAGGGACTAAGCCATGCCCTGGCCAACCGGAACCGGCCGCTGCCGGTGGTCACGGTGATTACCCAAGTGGTGGTCGATCCGGCTGATCCGGCGTTTCAGAATCCGACCAAACCGATCGGCCCGTTCTATTCCGAGGAAGAAGCCGGCAAACTTGCGGCCGAGCGGGGCTTCGTGCTGCGGGAGGATGCCGGCCGCGGCTGGCGCCGGGTGGTCCCGTCGCCCTTGCCGCAGCGGATCGTGGAGATTCATTCCATCAAGGAATTATGGGACTCGACCATCGTGATCGCCGCCGGCGGCGGGGGAATCCCGGTGATTGAGAAGGAAGACGGCACCCTGGAGGGCGTCCCGGCGGTGATCGACAAGGATCTGGCCGCCGAGAAGCTGGCCGAGGAGGTCGGCGCCGACATCCTGATGATCCTGACCGAGGTCGAACAGGTGGCCCTGAATTACAAAAAAGCCAATCAGCAGAACCTGTCCCGGCTGACGGCGGCCGAATGCGAGCAGTACATCCGGGAGGGACATTTCGCGCCCGGCAGCATGCTGCCGAAGATCCAGGCGGCGCAGGCCTTCGCCCGATTGCATCCCAAAAAGAAAGCGATCATCACCTCCCTCGCCAAGGCGGTCGAGGCCTTGAACGGCAGCGCCGGGACGGTAATTACCCAGCAATAACCGACGACAGGGTTTTGGAATTGTCGCGGATGAAAAAGAGGTGGCACGGCTGTGAGCAAGGTTTTGAAGTTGAAATGCGTCAAATGCGGCCGGGAGTACGACCCGTCCGAGATCCTCTATACCTGCTTCGATTGCGGCATCGCCGGCATCCTGGACGTGGTCCTGGATTACGAGGCCATCCGCAAAGAGATGACGCCGGAGTATTTCCGGCAAAACAGCAATTATTCCTTATGGCGCTATCTGCCGGCCATTCCCATCGACGACCCGCGCGGGATTCAGCCGCTCCAGGTCGGTTGGACGCCGCTCTATGAGACCGCCAAGTTCGCCCGGGAGACCGGACTGAAGCAGCTCCTGATCAAGGATGATTCCCGCAATCCCACCGCTTCCCTGAAGGACCGGGCCAGCGCGGTCGGGGTCGCCAAAGCGCTGGAACTGGAGAGAAAAGTGGTCTGCGCCGCTTCCACCGGCAACGCCGCTTCCTCCCTCTCCGGCTTCGCCGCCAGCGCCGGCATTGAGACCTACATCTTCGTACCGGAGACCGCGCCCGAGGCCAAGGTGACCCAGCTGTTAATCTACGGCTCCCATGTCTTTCTGGTGGAGGGGACTTACGATCAGGCGGTGGAGCTCTGCTTCGCGGCGGCGGCCGAGTTCGGCTGGTACAACCGGAGCTGCGCCATCAATCCCTACCTGGTGGAAGGAAAGAAGACGGTATCCTACGAGATCTGCGAGCAACTGGGCTGGCGGGCGCCGGACGTCGCGGTGGTGGCGGTGGGCGACGGCTGCACCATCGCCGGAGTCTGGAAAGGCTTCAAGGAGTGTTACCAATTGGGCCTCATCGACCGGCTGCCCAGGATCATCGGGGTCCAGGCCGCGCTGTCCAACCCGGTGACCCGGGCCTTCGCCAGCCAGAGTGACGAGTTTGAGTACCGCAAGCCCGAGACCATCGCCGACAGCATTTCGGTGGGCATCCCGCGCAACGGGATCAAGGCCTTGAATGCGGTGCGCGAATCGGGCGGGATGATGGTCGATGTCACGGACGCCGAGATCCTGGCAGCCATGAAGCTGCTGGCGGAACGGACGGGCATCTTCGGCGAGCCGGCGGGCGTCACCAGTTTTGCCGGGATCCTGAAACTGAACCAGCTGGGGATCTTCTCCGGCGGCGAGCGGGTGGCCAGCATCGTCAGCGGCAGCGGGCTCAAGGATATCAAGAGCGCCGCGCAGGCGGCGGGGCGGCCGGCGGTGGTTGCGCCGGATATCGACGCGGTGAAGCGGATCGTGCGGGGTTAAGGTGGTTGACATAGGGAAAGCGAAGACTGAAAGCGTTGCCGGATTGGCTGTTGCGCCGTGAAATGCCGCGCATTGCGTCGTTGCTCGGTCGCTGCGGTGCTCGATATACGGCGAGTATTATCTGTGCTCCTCGCTCGGTCGCGCCTAGCACTGCACGACATTTGACGACGCGAATGTGGAATCAGGGAGACAGCCAATCCGGCAAGGTTCCACCCCGGCGCGCTGGGGTGAGGCGCCGGACGGCATAGTCATTCGGCTGAAGTTGATTCACTTATCATCTATGATACTAAAATAAATCATTGTCCGATTCGGGGGCGAGAGAGAAGTTCCCCTTTCTGCCGGACAGTTCGCCCGGAGCCCAGGCCAATTCTCCCGGGTCTTGGAGGAACCGTCCCGGGACTCCGGCAATCTTTCCCGGGGTTTGGGCGGGTCCGCCCGGGCGGAAGATGGTTCTTCCCATGGGAAGGACGGACCTTCCCACGGCTCGCGAAAGCCTTCCGAAGCGATGGGACGGCATTCCCGGGGGAAGGAAGGAACCGCCGGAGGATTGGGAAGGGGTTGCCGAGTCCCGGGCGGATCGGAACAGTCTTATGAAACGTTACTTAGGAACGGTGTAGGCACGGAATAAAACCATAGAGGAGAAGAGAGCCATGATCGATTTCGCACAGATTGTCAAAGCGGCCGAGCAATATCAGCCACAAATTTCACGGTTTTTGCGCGACCTGATCGCCATCCCCAGCGAGAGCGCTGAGGAGGGCCGGGTGGTGCAGCGGATCAAGCAGGAGATGGAGGCGGTGGGCTTCGACCGGATCGAAATCGACCCGATGGGCAACATCCTGGGCTACGTCGGTCACGGCAAACATCTGATCGCCATGGACGCCCATATCGACACCGTCGGCGTCGGCAATCCGAAGCTCTGGGAGTACGACCCCTATCAGGGCTACGAGGATGAGGAGATCATCGTCGGCCGGGGCGCCAGCGACCAGACCGGAGGCATGGCGGCCATGGTTTACGCCGCCAAGATTATCAAGGATCTCAAGCTGGAGGACGATTACACCCTGCTGGTGGTGGGTTCGGTCCAGGAAGAGGACTGTGACGGCCTCTGCTGGCAGTACATCATCCAGGAAGCGGGGATCCGGCCGGAATTCGTGGTCATCACCGAGCCGACCTCCTGCAATATCTATCGCGGCCAGCGCGGCCGGATGGAGATCAGGATCACGACCCAGGGCGTCAGCTGTCACGGTTCGGCGCCGGAACGGGGCGAAAACGCCATCTACAAAATGGCGCCGATCCTGCTGGAACTGCGGGCGCTCCATGAAAACCTGAAAGGCCACGCCTTCCTGGGCAAGGGCAGCCTGACCGTATCGGAAGTCTTTTTCACCTCGCCGTCGCGCTGCGCCGTCGCCGACAGCTGCTGGATCTCGGTGGACCGCCGCTTGACCGCGGGCGAGGACCTGGAATACGCCTTGGGCCAGATCCGCAACCTGCCGGCGGTGAAAGCCGCCGGGGCCGAGGTGTCGCTCTACGGTTATGAGCGGGCTTCGTATACGGGGCTGGTCTATCCGACCGAGTCGTACTTCCCCACCTGGTTCATTGAGGAGGATCATCCGGTCTGCGCTGCGCTGCTCGACGCCTACCACGGGCTCTTCCAGAGCAAGCCGCTGCTGGATAAATGGACCTTCTCGACCAACGGCGTTTCGATCATGGGCAAATACGGGATCCCCTGCATCGGCTTCGGTCCCGGCCATGAGGATCAGGCCCACGCGCCCAACGAGCGGACCTGGAAGAGTGAGTTGGTCAAAGCCGCGGCCATGTATGCCGCCATTCCGATGCTGTTTGTCCGGAAGTACGCCGATCAAATGCCGCAGGTCACCGCGAATCTGGCCGAAAAGCCGGTCCGCTGAACTGATAGGCAAGAGCAGCGCCGCGTTGCAGTTTCGCCGCATGGCAGAATGAAGGGTGGGACGGCGATGGCCATCGAAGCGGTGGTGCTGGCCGCCGGCTATTCCAGCCGGGCCGAGGCCTTTAAAATGGAGTTGGCGGTCGGGAGCCGGACCGTCATCGAACGGTGCATTGCCGGGATGTACGATCTCTGCGGCCGGATCATCGTGGTCGGCGGCTACCAGATCGAAAGGCTCGAAGCAGTGCTGCGGGATTATGCCAAGGTCGAGCTGGTGGAGAACCCCCGTTATGCCGCGGGCATGTTCACTTCGGTGAAGGAGGGGGCGCGCCACGTGCGGGGGGAACGCTTCTTCTTCACGCCCGGCGACTATCCGCTGATCAGTCCGGCGGTCTGCCGGAGCCTGCTGGCGGCGGAGGGGGAGATCATTATCCCGGTCCACGGCGGCCGCAAAGGCCACCCGGTGCTGCTGGCGGGGAAGCTTGCCGCGGAGCTGGTGCGGGAAGACGATTCGTATAATTTGCGGGACTTCATTCAACGCAAGGGTTATCAAACGCTCGAGGTGGCGGAGCCGGGCATCTTGTTGGACCTGGACACCCAGGCCGACTACCGGCGGATCCTGGAGCGGATTCGCGAGGGGGGCGAAGCGAATGAGCCATGAGATTTCGAGACCGGTGGCGAAGATCGACAACCGGGAAAAGCTGGCCGGAGACGCCCAGTATCTGGGGGATCTCCATCCGCAAGGAATGCTTTACGCCAAGACGCTCCGTTCGGTCAAAGCGCGGGCGGTCATCCGGGCGATCACGGTTCCGCCGCTGCCGGAAGGATATTTCATTGTGGACCGGCACGATGTTCCCGGCAAGAACCGGGTGAAGATCCTCAGCGACGATCAGCCGTTTTTCGCCGAGGACCGGGTCAATTATATCGGCGAGCCGATCCTGCTGGTGGTCGGGCCGGAGAAGGAACGGATCCTGGCGATTCTGGACGGCATCCGGGTCGACTACGAGGATCTGCCGCCCATCCTGACGCTGGCCGACGCCGAGCGGAGCCAATTGCCGCCGCTCTTCGGGGCGGACAATTACTTCGCCGAGTATCATTTTAGCCGGGGCCAGGTTGACGAGGCGTTCAGCCGGGCGGCCCGGGTGATCGAGGGGGAGTATCAAACCGGTTATCAGGAGCATGTCTACCTGGAGCCCCAGGGCGTGCTGGCGGTCCACGAAGCCGGCAAGATCACGGTTTACGGCTCGATCCAGTGCCCCTACTATGTGAAGAACGCCTTGATCCAGGCGTTCGGCTGGGACGGCGACCGGGTCCGGGTGGTCCAGACGACCACCGGCGGCGGTTTCGGCGGCAAAGAGGATTATCCTTCACTCATCGCCGGCCAGGCCGGGTTCGCCGCGCTCAAGACCGGCCGCCCGGTGCAACTGCTCTTCGACCGGGCCGAGGATATCGAGGTGACCACCAAACGGCACCCGTCGGCCATCCGGCTGCGGACCGCCCTCGATGGGACAGGGCGGATCACCGCGATGGAGGCGGATATCCGCCTGAACGCCGGGGCCTACGCCGGACTCTCCGCCGTGGTGCTGCAACGGTCGATGTTTAACATCGCCGGGGTTTATCAGCTGCCGGCCCTCAAGGTCCGCGGCCGGGCGGTGGCCACCAATACCGTGCCCAACGGCGCCTTCCGGGGATTCGGATCGCCGCAGGCCTTCTTCGCCGTGGAGACGCACCTGGACGAGGTCGCCAGGGAATTGGGCGTCGATCCGCTGGAATTCAAGATCAAACATATGGCGAAACAAGGCGACTGGACCGCCACCGGCGGCACCTATCAGCAGGAGATCAAGCTTCCGGAGCTGATTGCGGAGGTGGAGGAGCTGTCCGGTTACCGGCGCAAAACCGCCGACTTCGCGCGGCGGGACGGCGCCAGGCTCCAAGGGATCGGGATGGCCCTCTTCCTGCACGGTTGTGGCTTCACCGGCAGCGGCGAGCGCGACCATATCAAGGCCCGGGTGAAACTGCATAAACGGGCCGACGGACAGGTGGAAGTACTGGCGGCCAACGCCGACATGGGCCAGGGGCTCCGGACCACGCTGCGCAAGATCGTCGCCCAAACCCTGGAGCGGCCGCTGGAGACCATCATCTACGACAATCCCGATACCGACCGGGTGCCCGATTCGGGGCCCACGGTGGCTTCGCGGACGGTGATGATCGTCGGCAAGCTTTTGGAGGAGGCGGCCCGCAAGCTGAAAGCGGTCTGGGATCAACCCGGTGAGCAGGAGGTCGTCAAGGACTACGAGCATCCCGCCAACATCGTCTGGGATAACGATACGTTCAGCGGCGACGCCTATCCGGCTTATTCCTGGGGGGTGAACGCGGTCGAGGTGGAGGTCGATCCGTCTACCTACCAGATCGATGTGAAAGGAGTCTGGTCCGCCTTTGACGTGGGCGTGGCCATTGACGAGCGGATCATCCGCGGCCAGGTCGAGGGCGGCGTCCTGCAAGGGCTGGGCTATGGGAGCCTTGAGGTGATGGAGTGCCGGGACGGCCGGATCCAGCAGCGGAGCGTGACCGATTATATCATTCCGACCGCTTTGGATTGCCCGAGGATCGAGAGCCGGCTGATCGACAACCCCTATGAGCGGGGGCCGTTCGGAGCCAAGGGGGCCGGCGAGTTGACCCTGGTCGGGGCCGCTCCGGCACTGGCCCTGGCGGTCGGCAATGCGCTGGGGGTGCCCATCCGGCGGCTGCCGGTGACTCCGGAATACTTGATGGAGGTCATGGAACATGGCGGAGCGGATTGAGTTCGTATTAAACGGGCGCAACGTCGCGGTGGAGACCGACCCGCTGCGCCGCCTACTCGATGTGCTGCGGGAGGATCTGGGCTATACCGGTACCAAGGAAGGCTGCGGCGAGGGCGAGTGCGGCGCCTGCTCGGTGCTGGTCGACGGCCGGCTGGTCAACTCCTGCCTGGCGGCGGTCGGCACCCTGGCGGGGCGGGAGGTCATGACGATCGAGGGTTTCCGGGAGACCGAACGCTTCAAGGTTCTGGAACGGGCCTTCGGCGAGGCGGGCGCGGTGCAATGCGGCTTCTGCACCCCGGGCATGTTGCTGGCCGGGGAGGCGCTGCTCCGCCGCAATCCCCAGCCGAGCGAAACCGAGATCCGCACGGCGCTCTCCGGCAATCTCTGCCGCTGTACCGGCTATGGCATGATCGTGGCGGCGATCCAAGACGCCGCGCAAAGGGGTGAGGGACTATGGTAACGGCATTCACTCCCCGGACTTTGGTGGAAGCGTTGCGGTTCCGCGACGCCGGACCGTCCATCCCCTTCGCGGGCGGGACCGATCTGATGGTCCGCCGCAAGCGCTGGTCGGGAACGACGCCCCGTTTTGAGCAGCCCGCGCTGTTCATCGGCGGCTTGCCGGAGCTTCAAGGGATTACGACGGGGGATGGCGTGCTGACTATCGGCGCCGCCACCACCCTGACCGCCCTGCTGGAAGATGGGAACGTGCCCGCTCTGTTGCAGCAAGCCGTGGCCCAGATGGCCTCGCCGGCGATCCGCAACGGCGGAACGCTGGGCGGCAACCTTTGCAACGCCTCGCCGGCGGCCGACACCATGCCGCCGCTCTATGCTCTGGATGCCGCGGTCGTCCTGCAGAGCGCCGCCGGAACCCGGGAGCTGCCGATTGAGGAGTTCATCCAGGGGCCGGGCCGGACCGCCCTGGCCGGCAATGAGCTCTTGGTGGCGGTGAGAATTCCGCCGCGCCAGTTTAAAATATCCGCCTACCGCAAGGTCGGGACGCGCAAGGCCGACGCGCTTTCGAAGCTGTCTTTCGCGGCGGTGGCGGAAGTCGATGACGGGAAGCTGACCGAGTTGCGGATCGCGCTCGGCGCGGTGGCGCCGCGGGTGGTCCGCAGCCGGGCGGCGGAGGAACTCTTGCTGGATCGGCCGCTGCGGCAGATCGCGGACCGTCTCCCGGAGATCCAGGCGGCCTATGCCGAACTGCTCCGGCCCATCGATGATCAACGTTCCAGCGCGGCCTACCGGCGGACGGTGGCCTGGAACCTGATCCGCGATTTCCTGCTGGGGCTGCACCTTAAGCCATAGACGGCCGCTTGCCCTTAAGCCGTCCTGGCTCTGAGGCTGCGCTTTAGGCCATCCGTGGCTGCTTGCCCTTAAGCCGTCCTGGCTTTGGGGCTGCGCTTTAGGCCATCCGTGGCTGCTTGCCCTTAAGCCGTCCTGGCTTTGGGGC